>NZ_JBEGII010000002.1 GCF_040675875.1 Microbacterium sp. LWO12-1.2
TGTCGGCACGGAGCACCACCGAGATGCGGATCTCGGAGGTCGAGATCATCTCGATGTTGATCCCGCCGGCGGACAGCGCCTCGAACAGCGTCGCCGAGACGCCGGAATGCGTGCGCATGCCGGCACCGACGACGGAGAGCTTGCCGATCTGGTCGTCGTGCACGAGGTTCTGGAAACCGACCTCGGTCTGCTCGGCGGCCAGCGCCTTGAGCGCGGCTGCGGCGTCTGCCTTCGGGACCGTGAAGGAGATGTCGGTGCGTCGCGTGGATGCCGCCGACACGTTCTGCACGATCATGTCGACGTTCGCGCCCGACTTCGCGACGATCTTGAAGATCTCTGCGGCCTTGCCCGGAACATCCGGCACGCCCGCGACCGTGATCTTCGCGTGGCTGAAGTCGGTGGCGACTCCGGCGACGATCGGTTCTTCCATGGCTGCTGCTCCCTCGGCTTCGCGAGGGTTCTTCATACCCTCGCCCAGAACGTAAGTACCCTCGGCCGACGAGAACGTCGACCGGGCGTGGATGAGCACGCCGTGACGGCGCGCGTACTCGACGGCGCGGATGTAGAGCACCTTGGCTCCGTTGGCGGCGAGCTCGAGCATCTCCTCGCTGCTGACGTGATCGAGCTTCTGCGCTCGCGGGATCACGCGCGGATCGGCGGTGAAGATGCCGTCGACGTCGCTGTAGATCTCGCAGACGTCGGCGTCGAGCGCCGCGGCCAGCGCGACGGCGGTCGTGTCGGAGCCGCCCCGGCCGAGCGTGGTGATGTCTCGGGTGTCGCGGTTGAATCCCTGGAACCCGGCGACGATGACGATCGCGCCCTCGTCGAGCGCCTCGCGGAGACGGACCGGGTCACATCGACGATCCGGGCCGATCCGTGCTTCGAGTCCGTGATCATGCCGGCCTGACTGCCGGTGAACGAGCGCGCTTCGAAGCCCATCGAGTGGATGGCCATGGCCAGCAGCGCCATCGAGATGCGCTCACCACTGGAGAGCAGCATGTCGAGCTCGCGCGGCGCCGGAATCGGGGCCACCTCGTTCGCGAGGTCGAGCAGCTCGTCTGTGGTGTCGCCCATCGCACTGACCGCGACGACCACATCATGGCCGGCGCGGCGGGTGTCGACGATGCGCTTGGCGACGCGCTTGATGCTCTCTGCGTCGGCGACAGAGGAGCCGCCGTACTTCTGCACGATGAGGGCCACGTTCACTCCCGGGGGTGTCGGGCGGATCCGCCCACGCACATTCTACGTTCGACGCATATGCCGTGCTGTGCATGTGACGTCTGCATGCCAGAGCCTCGGCGTCTGCGGGGGACGAAGAAAGCCGCGTCCACGGGCCCGGGACGACCACCCGCGTCCCCTCCCCCTCGGCAGGGGTCAAAGACGGTCGCATTCGCGGGCCAGAGGCGACCTCCCGCGCCCCCTCGACCGGGGCCCGGTTCCACAGGCTACCCGCGAGCCGGACCCCGTCAGGGGGCGGGGATCGGCGCCGGCTCGGGTGACGCTGCGGGGCGGAGACGCCCGCCGGTGCCCGCGAACCAGCACCCGATGATGATCAGGGGGAAGCCGATGACCAGGCCGAGCGTCAGGGGCTCGGCGAGGACGATCGCGCCGAGGATGATCGCGACCACCGGGTTGACGTAGGTGAACAGCGGCGCGCGCACCGGGCCGACCTCACGGATGAGCGCGAAGAATGCGAGGAACGCGACGGCCGTGCAGATGACGGCCAGTGCCAGCAGCGCCAGAGCGGAGGTCACGGTCGGCAGGCGGTGCTGCGTGAGGAGACCGAGCGGCAGATAGAGGATGCCGATCATCAGCAGTGAGAGGGTGATCGTGCCGAGCGAGGGCACGTCGGCGAGTTTGCGCGCGACGATGAACGGCGCGATCGCGTAGAGCACCGCGACCAGCAGCACCTCGCCCGCGGCCAGCAGGCTCATCTCGCCGCCGAACAGCCCAGGGCCGGCGACCACGATCGCGACGCCGACGAATCCGATGACGAGTCCGATCGCGCGAGCGGGGCGGAGCACGCCGCGATCACCGCCACCGAGGGCGATGAGTGCAGCGAAAAGCGGCACGGTAGCGACGAGCAGCCCGGTCAGGCCGGACGGCAGCGTCATCTCGGCATGGCCGAGCAGCACGAAGGGACCGGCCATCTCGATCAAGCCGAAGGCGAGCACCCATGGCCAGTGCTTCAGAGCGGCGCGCAGCGCGCCGTTGCGGATCGCGAACGGCAGCAGCAGCAGCGCGGCGATGAGAGTTCGGCCGGCGACGATCGCCGGTGGCGAGATCGACTCCACGGCGATGCTGATGAACAGGTAGGGCACGCCCCAGAGCAGGGCCATCGCCCCGAAGAGGAGCCAGCCGCGGCGTGTGAAACCGGAGTGCGCGGTCACTGCGCCACCGCGGCGGGCCCCGTCGGGCTCAGCAATAGACCCACGTTCACAGCACGCGCCGCCCTTCGAAGGCTCGCCCGAGAGTGACTTCGTCGGCGTACTCGAGATCGCCGCCGACCGGGAGGCCGGAGGCCAACCGAGAAACGGTGATCTGCATCGTGGTGAGCAGACGGCTGAGATAGCTCGCCGTCGCCTCGCCTTCGAGGTTCGGGTTGGTGGCGAGGATGACTTCCTGCACCGTGCCGTCGGCGAGGCGCGTCATCAGCTGGGCGATGCGCAGATCATCGGGGCCGATTCCGGCGATCGGACTGATCACGCCGCCGAGCACGTGGTACAGCCCCCGGAACTCACGGGTGCGTTCGATCGCCGCGACGTCTTTCGCGTCTTCGACCACGCAGATCAGAGCCGGGTTGCGTCGCGGATCGCGGCAGATCGCGCAGCGCTCCTGCTCGGCGACGTTTCCGCAGATCTCGCAGAAGCGCACCCGGATGCGCACCTCGGTGAGCAGTTCGGACAACCGGGCGACGTCGAACGTCGGAGTCTGCAGGATGTGGAACGCGATGCGCTGCGCGGACTTCGGGCCGATGCCGGGGAGGCGCCCGAACTCGTCGATGAGTTCCTGAACGATGCCGTCGTACATCAGGCGAACCTCGTCGGCGGCTCGTAGGGCTCTTCGCGCACGAACGTGGCGCCGAGCACCTGGCGGATCACGGCCTCGCCGTAGCGCTGCACGCCACCGGCGACCGGGCTGCGGTCGGAGATGACCGGCGCCGGCCTGGCCGGCTGCACCTGCCGAGCGGGCGGTGCGTCCTGAGTGGGCGCCTGTGCTGCCGCTGGTCGGGCAGGCGCGGCCTGTGTCGACGCCGGCGGCTCGTAGGAGGGGTCGTATGGCGGCTCGTCGTCGAAGTACGGCACGTCATCGTCGCCCGGAAGCGGCGGCTCATCGGAGTCGATCGCGCCGTCGACCGGCGAGGGGACAGCGGATGCGGCGGCCTCGACCTCGGCCGGCTCCTCGTCGACGGGCAGCTGCGGCGCCGGGGGTGCCACGGTGACCGGAGCTTCGACGGTGGTCGGGATCGGGGCGACCGCCCATTCCGTCACCGACGGCGCCGACGCGCCGCGGGACTGCGGTCGGGATGACGAAGCGGATGCCGCAGACGGCCTTCCCGCGGAGTCGGAGTCCCTCGCTTCGGGAGCATTCCCCGCCTCGGCATTCGCAGCAGCGGTTGAACCGGTGGATCCGGCTGCCCCGGTGGAACCGACTCTCGCAGGCTCCGAAGCATCAGCGGAACCCGCATCGCCCTGAGGGCGTGCCGTCGGCGTGTCGGCAGAGCCCTGACGAGCCGCGGCCCCGGTCGGAAGCGGCGCCGGCAGATACTTCACGCGCACGCCCAGTTCCTGCTCGATCGCCGTGCGCAGGTGATCGGACGGACCGGATCCGGGGACCGAACCCTTGAACTTCGCGACGTCATGCTGACTGGTGAACCCCAGCGTAAGCACTTCGGAGTCGGTGCCGTACGCCAACGGCTGCACGGCGGTGGCGAGCAGCCACGATGTGCGACTGATGCTCTCCAGCCGGGTGAGCACCGCGGGCCAGACGGCGGTGACCCGCTCGTACGTGACCGGCCCGGTCGGGACGGAGGTCGCCGCAGCGGGGGCCTCGGTCGGCGCATCCGCCGGATAGCTGTGTTCTGTCTCGCTCGCTGCAGTCGTCGGCGTGCTGACCGCGGGGGCTGACGGCGCCGAGGAGACCGGGGATGCGGGCGCCGCCGACACAGCCGGGGCCGGGACTGCCCGCTGCGTCACCGGAGCCGGAGCCTGCTGAACCGCCGCATCGGCAGTGGCGCCGGCATCCGCTGTTCCTGCGCTGGCGAGCACGCGAGCGACCATGAGTTCGAGGTGGAGGCGCGGCGAGGTCGCCCCGGACATGTCGTCGAGGGCGGCGCTGACGAGGTCGGCGGTTCGAGACAGCCGTGCCGCACCGAACGCGGACGCCTGCGCCCGCATCCGCTCCAGCACGTCCTCGGTGATGCCGCGGAGCACCGCCGATGCGCCGGGGCCTACGGCCGCGATGACGATGAGGTCGCGCAGCCGCTCGAGCAGGTCGTCGACGAAGCGCCGCGGGTCCTGCCCGGTCTGCACCACTCGGTCGATCGCCGGGAAGGCAGCAGCCGCGTCTGCGGCCGCGAGAGCGTCGACGATCTCGTCAAGCAGTGCCGCGTGCGTATAGCCGAGCAGCGCCACCGCGCGCTCGTAGCCGACCGTGACGGTCGCCGACCCGGCCGGCGCGTCCGAGCCGGCGATGAGCTGATCGAGCAGCGACAACGTGTCTCGCGGCGATCCGCCACCGGCGCGGACGACGAGCGGCAGCACGCCCTGTTCGACGATCACGCCCTCTTCGCCGCAGAGCTTCGCGACGTACTCGAGCATGGCCGCCGGAGGCACCAGCCGGAACGGATAGTGGTGGGTGCGCGAACGGATGGTGCCGAGCACCTTCTCGGGCTCGGTCGTCGCGAAGATGAACTTCACGTGCTCCGGCGGCTCTTCCACCAGCTTGAGGAGCGCATTGAACCCCTGCGGGGTCACCATGTGCGCCTCGTCGAGGATGAAGATCTTGTAGCGATCGCGACTGGGGGCGAACGTCGCACGCTCGCGGAGGTCTCTCGCGTCATCGACGCCATTGTGGCTGGCGGCGTCGATCTCGACCACGTCGAGCGATCCCCCACCGGCACGGGAAAGCTCCACACAGCTCGGGCAGGTTCCGCATGGCACGTCGGTCGGGCCCTCGGCGCAGTTCAGACAGCGGGCGAGAATACGCGCAGACGTCGTCTTTCCGCATCCGCGTGGACCGGAGAAGAGGTAGGCATGCCCGACCCGGTCGCCGCGGAGTGCGGTCATCAGCGGCTCGGTCACCTGCGACTGCCCGATCATCTCGCCGAAGGATTCGGGCCGGTAGCGGCGGTAGAGGGCTGTGGTCACCACAACAGCCTACGGCGTGCCGGGGACACTGCGGTGGGCTCCGTTCGTCGCACCGCAGTGTCCGGCCCGTCAGTCGATCTGTTGGATGATCGGGATCGCCGTCGTGATCACCGGAACGGATGCCGAGAGCTGCGTCCCGTCGTCCCGTCGCGCGCCGGCGAAACGGCGCAGCGTCGGCCGTCCGGGGATCAGCGGTCCCTGATCCGCGAGAGCGACGAGGGCATCGGCTCCGACCGATGCCGTGTACGCAACACCGCGTACCGTGAACTCGACCGGTTGTCCCGCTCGCACCTCGACACGCAGTTCGTCGCGTGTCACCGTGATCTGCAGCACCGCCCCCTGCCATTGCATCGGGAACGACAGCGATGGCCAGTCCGCCGGAAGGCGCGGGTCGAAGCTGAGCTCGCCCGCGTGATCCCGCATCCCGCCGAAGCCGGACACCAGCGCCGTCCACACGCCGCCGGCCGACGCCACGTGCACGCCGTCGGCCGCGTTGTGGTGCAGATCTCCGAGGTCGACGAAGATCGACTGCGCGAAGTACTCCTTGGCGAGATCCTGGTAGCCGACCTCCGCCGCCAGGATCGACTGCACCACCGCGGACAGCGTGGAATCGCCGGTGGTCAGCGGATCGTAGTACTCGAAGTCGGCGAGTTTCTCGTCGGGGGTGAAGTGGTTGCCCTGTAGGAACAGCGCGAGCACCACGTCGGCCTGCTTGAGCACCTGGAACCGGTAGATCACCAGCGGGTGGAAGTGCAGCAGCAGCGGATGCTGCTCCTTCGGAGTGTGCTCCAGATCCCAGAGCTCGCGTTCCAGGAACAGCGAGTCCTGCGGATGGATGCCGAGGCTCTCGCTGAACGGGATGAACATGGCCTCGGCGGCGCGGTCCCAGGCATCCGGCTCCTCCGGCGCCACATCGGTGCGATCCACCAGCGCGGCGTACGCGGCCGGGTCGTTCTCGGCGATCTCCCGCACCACCCGTGCGGCATAGCGGAGGTTGTACCGCGCCATGACGTTCGTGAAGAGGTTGTCGTTGACGACCGTCGTGTACTCGTCAGGACCGGTGACGCCGTGGATGTGGAAGGTCTCGATGCCTTCGTTGGTGCGCCAGAACCCGAGCGTCGCCCACAGCCGCGCGGTCTCCACCGCGATGTCGGCGCCCTCCCGCCGGAGGAACTCCTCATCACCGGTCGCACGGACGTACTTGCCGAGCGCGAAGCTCACGTCGGCGTTGATGTGGTACTGCGCGGTGCCGGCCGCGTAGTACGCGGAGGCCTCCTCGCCGTTGATGGTCCGCCACGGGAAGAGCGCTCCGGCCTCGTTCAGCTGCGCGGCGCGACGGCGCGCGGCTGGAAGCATCAGGACACGGGCACGCAGGGCGTTCCTGGCCCACTGCGGCGAGGTGTAGGTGAGGAACGGGAGCACATAGATCTCGGTGTCCCAGAAGTAGTGGCCGCTGTAGCCGGAGCCGGACAGCCCCTTGGCCGGCACGCCGTTGCCGTCGGCGCGCGCCGACGCCTGGGCGAGCTGCAGGAGGCACCAGCGGGTGGCCTGCTGCAGGTCGTCGTGACCGCCGATCTGCACATCGCTGCGCTCCCAGAACGCCGCCAGCCAGTCGGCCTGCTTGCGGAACTGCGCCTCGACGCCCTCCACCGCCGCCCGGTCGAGCGTGCGACGGCAACGGTCGACGAGCTCACGAGCCGGCACGCCGCGGGATGTGTGATAGCTGACGAGCTTCGTGAGCCGAATCGGGATGCCTGCCTTGGCCTGCACCCGGAACACGTTCTTGGCGGTGTCCGCCTCACTGAGCTGGCGGGCGCTGTACTCGTTGTCCGTCTCGATGACGTGGTCGGCGACGACCGCGACGGTCATCCCCGAGTCGGCGACCTCGTACGAGAGGACGGAGCGCAGTCCGTCCTGCCAGTACTCCTCCGGCTCCAGCACGCGGTTGGCGATGCGCTCCGCCTTGCGCGGATCGAATCCGGTCTTCTGCGCCGCAGCCGGAGTGCCGGAGTAGACACCGGCGCCGTCCTGACGGTTCAGCAGCTGGCAGCTGATCGTGACCGGCGCGTCGGAATTCTCCACGACGACCTCGAGCCGCAGGATCGCCAGATGCCGCTCCTCGAAGCTGACGAGGCGCTCATCCCTGATGCGCACGCGCTTGCCGGACGGCGTCTCCCAGACCACGAGCCGCTCCAGCACGCCGGTGCGCATGTCGAGGGTGCGCCGGTACTCGCGCACATCCGCCTCGTCGAACGAGATGGGTTCGTCATCGACGTACACCCGCATGAGTTTTGGGGCCGTCCGGCGCGTTGACGATTCGTCTGACCGACCTCGGCGAAACCCGTAGGCCTGCTCGGCGTGGCCGGATCGGCCAGGTCTCGTGCAGCCCGTTGATGAACGTGCCGTGCTCGTGCGCTCCAACGGCCCTCGATGTGGTTGCCGCGCAGGCCGAGATAGCCGTTGCCTACGGAGTAACAGCGTCTCGCGACGCCTCCTCGGAATAGCGCGTCTCGATGAGGACGCCACGGTCGACGGAGGAAGTGGTCGCGGTCGATCATGGCGGTCCTCCGTGGGTTCGGTGATGAGCTGGGCGAGGTCGTCGACGATACAGGTTGGCGCCGGCGGCGCGCAGGGCGTCAGCGGCCCGCTCCCCTGTCGACGCCGACGAAGTGGCGAATCCGGCGGCGGCAGCGGATGCCGCCCCCGAGGTCGCATCCTCGACGGCGACCGCTCGTTGCCGGGTCGACACCGAGAGCACGCGCGCCCTCGCGAAACATGTCAGGGGCGGGCTTGGATGCCAGGCCGTCCCGCTCGGCGACGACCCGTCCACCACGACGGTGAAGAAGTCGCGGATGCCGGCGGCGGCGAGCACCTCTTCGGCGTTCTTCGAGCTCGACACGACGCCGAGAGGCAGCCCGGCGGCGCGCAGAGACTCGATCAGGGCGAGAGAGCCGGGGAACGGTGCGATACCGGTAGCTGCGGAGGGATGCCGCGAAGGCGGCGTTCTTGCGATTGCCGATGCCGCAGATGGTCTCGGCTTCGGGCGGATCCTCGATCTCACCCCACGGCACTCGATGTTGCGACTGTGCAGCAGGCTCGCGACGCCGTCATAGCGCTTCTTGCCGTCAACGAAGTCGAAGTAGTCGGCATCGGTGTACGGCGGCTCGATGTGTTCCAGCGTGCGAAGACCTCGTCGAAGACCGTCTTCCACGCGCTCATGTGGACCTCGGCGGTGGGCGTCAGCACGCCGTCGAGATCAGAAGAGCACGCCGGCCGCGGTCAGCAAGTCAGGCAGGGTTTCGGGCACGAGAACCTCCGGGAGAAGGGCGAGGGTACGGCACCCTCGGCGTGCCTCCGTGGCCAGCGTAGTAGTGCGGGCTCGGCATCCAGGCTAACCCCCGCGCCGGGGCTCAGAGCAGTTCAGCGTCTGGCGGGCGATCTGCAGCTCTCGTTCGTCGGACGTACGAGGACGACGACGGAGGAGGCGTCGGTGGAGATGCGCGGACTGCCCCGCTCGCGGGCCTCGTTCGGGCGGCATCGATCTCGATACCAGCGAAGCCCAGCGTCGACATCGATTCCGCGCGCACACCGCGCGGCGTTCTCCCCGACCCCTGCCGTGAACGAGATGACATCCACGCCGCCGAGTTGCGCGATGTACGCCCCGGCGTAGGCGCGCAGTCGGTGGATGTAGACATCGAACGCGAGTGTCGATGCCGCCTCACCCGCGTCCACCCCGGCGAGGATGGTCCCGCATGTCGCTGTGTCCGGCGAGCCCCAGCAGACCTGCTGTGCTGTTGAGCAGGGTGTCGCGATCGTCGATCGTGTAACCGGCGGTCCTGGCGA
>NZ_JBEGII010000003.1 GCF_040675875.1 Microbacterium sp. LWO12-1.2
CCCCTCTGCGGAGGCACAGGTCAAGGCGTTCCAGAAGGAGTACCCGAACGTCAAGGTGAACCTCGTCAACGCGGGTACCAACAACGAGGAGTACACCAAGCTGCAGAACGCGATCAAGGCGGGCTCCGGCGCGCCTGACGTCGTGCAGATCGAGTACTACGCCTTCCCGCAGTTCGCGCTCACCGACGCGTTCGCCGATCTGTCGCAGTACGGCTTCGCCGACTTCGAGGACGACTACACCGCCTCCACCTGGAACTCCGTCACCGACGGCGACGCGATCTACGGCCTGCCGCAGGACTCCGGCCCATGGCACTGTTCTACAACAAGGCCGTCTTCGACGCCGCTGGCGTCGCCGTACCGACCACCTGGGACGAGTACTACGAGGCCGCCAAGACGATCCACGCCGCCAACCCGTCCGCGTACATCACCAACGACATCGGCGACGCGGGCTTCGCGACCTCGATGATCTGGCAGGCCGGCGGACAGCCGTTCCAGACGTCGGGCACCGACGTCACGCTCGACCTGGCGGACGCCGGAACCAAGAAGTGGACCGAGAACTGGAACCGCCTCGTCGAGGAAGATCTCCTGGCTCCCTACGGCAGCTGGAGCGACGAGTGGTTCCGCGCCCTCGGCGACGGCAGCCTCGCGACCCTGGTGATCGGAGCCTGGATGCCGGGCAACCTCATCTCCGGAGCCCCCGACGGCGCCGGAGACTGGCGGGTCGCACCGATGCCGACCTACGACGGCACCGCAGCAAGCGCTGAGAACGGTGGCGGCGGCCAGGCTGTCACGTCGCAGAGCAAGAACCCGGAGCTCGCAGCCGGCTTCCTGTGGTGGCTGAACAACTCCGAGGAGAGCATCTCGATCTTCCTCGAGAGCGGCGGCTTCCCGTCGACGACGGCCGAACTGTCCAGCGAGGAGTTCCTCAGCGACGCACCCGAGTACTTCGGCGGCCAGAAGATCAACGAAGTTCTCGCCGGGGCTGCAGACGACGTGGTCGAGGACTGGAGCTACCTGCCCTACCAGGTCTACGCGAACAGCATCTTCGGCGACACCGTCGGTCAGTCGTACCAGAACGGCACCGACCTGAACGAGGGTCTCGCCGCCTGGCAGGATGCGCTCGCCGAATACGGCAACGCGCAGGGCTTCACCGTCAACAAGTAACCTCCGAACCGGGCGGGCGGGATTCGATCCCGCCCGCCCCACCATGATCGAAAGCACTACAACGTGACCTCCTTCTCCATCGGCGAGTCCGACTTCCTCCGTGACGGCCGGCCCCACCGCGTGATCTCCGGCGCCCTCCACTACTTCCGCGTGCACCCGGATCAGTGGCAGGACCGCATCCGCAAGGCGCGGTTGATGGGTCTCAACACGATCGAGACCTACGTCGCGTGGAACGCTCACGAGCCGCGACGAGGGGAATGGGACGCGAGCGGCTGGAACGATCTCGGCCGGTTCCTCGACCTCGTGCATGCCGAGGGCATGGATGCCATCGTGCGCCCCGGTCCCTACATCTGCGCGGAATGGCACAACGGCGGGCTGCCGACCTGGCTCACCGGAGCGGGCCGCGAGCTGCGCTCCTCCGAGCCGGCATATCTCGCCGAAGTCAGCGCTTACCTGCGCCGCGTGTATGAGATCGTCGCCCCGCGCCAGATCGATCACGGCGGACCCGTGGTGCTCGTGCAGATCGAGAACGAGTACGGAGCGTACGGTTCCGACAAGGCTTACCTCGAGGCGCTCGTCGAGGTCACCCGGGACGCCGGCATCACCGTTCCGCTCACCACAGTCGACCAGCCCATCGACCAGATGCTCGACGATGGCAGCCTTCCCGGCCTTCATCGGACCGGCTCGTTCGGCTCACGCAGCAACGAGCGCCTGGCGACCCTTCGCAGGCACCAGCCGACCGGCCCGCTGATGTGCTCCGAGTTCTGGGACGGCTGGTTCGACTGGTGGGGCGGTGTGCACCACACCACCGATGTGGCCGTCGCCGCGGAAGAGCTCGATGCTCTCCTCGCCGCCGGAGCCTCGGTGAACATCTACATGGTCCACGGCGGCACGAACTTCGGCCTCACGAACGGCGCGAATCACAAAGGCCGTTACCTTCCGCTGGCCACGTCGTACGACTACGACGCTCCCCTCGACGAGGCGGGCAACCCCACCGCGAAGTTCTTCGCGTTCCGTGACGTGATAGAGAAGTACGCCCCCGTGCCGGATGACCTGCCCGAACAGCCCGCAGCGGCACCGGTGTTCACCGTGCCGCTCACCCCATCGGGCGCGTGGACCGATGCCACGGCATCCGCTGCGCCCACCGACGCCCCGGCGACCTTCGACGACCTGAATCACCTCAGCTCCCTCATCCGCTATGACATCGATCTGCCGGACTCCGCGGGTGGCGTGCTCCGGATCGACGGCGTCCGCGACATCGGCTGGGTCAGCGTCGACGGCCAGAACGTCGGAACCCTCTCGCGGATGCGTCACGACCGGGCGATCTCGATTCCTGCCGGGCACACCCTCAGCATCCTCGTCGAGGATCAGGGTCGCGTGAACTACGGCCAGCGCCTCGGCGAGGAGAAGGGCCTGATCGGCACCCCGACTCTCGACGATGTGCCGCTGCATGGCTGGCGCGCAACGCCACTCGATGTCGCGAGCATCGCTGCCGACGTCGCCGAACGCGCAGGAGAGGCTCCCGCCGTCGCCGGAGCCAACGCATGGACGAGCGAGTTCACGCTGGAATCCTCTTCGGATCTGTTCCTGGACATCTCATGCTGGGGCAAGGGCTACGCGTTCGTGAACGGCTTCTTCCTCGGCCGCTACTGGCGCAACGGACCGCAGCGCACGATGTACGTCCCGTCGCCGGCGACGAAGGCCGGCACGAACCGGCTGGTCGTTCTCGAACTCGACCAGCTGCTCGCGCCGCGCGCTGGTTTCGTCGCGGAGCTCTCTCTGGGCGACACGGAGGAATGACGCGCGCCGGGTTCGCACAGCTGACGTTCAGGAAGGCGTAAACTCCCACGTGCTCCGCACGGAGCGACGATCGGAGGAGCACTCTTGAGCACTGCAACAGCGCCCGCGAACCCGCGCTCACGGGTCATCACGGCGAGTCTGGTCGGCACGACCATCGAGTTCTACGACTTCTACGCCTACGCGACGGCAGCCGTGCTCGTGTTCCCCGTGCTGTTCTTCCCGACCGGGAACGACACCACATCCCTTCTTGCCTCGTTCGCGGTGTTCGGCGCCGCGATGGTGGCGCGCCCGATCGGCGCGATGGTCTTCGGACATTTCGGCGACAAGTTCGGTCGCAAGGCGACGCTCGTCGCCTCCCTGCTCACGATGGGCATCGCGACTTTCATCATCGGGCTGCTCCCGACGTTCCAGCAGATCGGCTGGGTCGCAGCTCTTCTGCTGCTGATTCTGCGCCTGGCGCAGGGATTCGCGCTCGGCGGCGAATGGTCGGGCGCGGCGCTGGTCGCCACCGAGAACGCACCGAAGGGCAAACGCGCCTGGTACGGCACCTTCCCCCAGCTCGGCGCACCGCTGGGATTCATCATCGCCAACGGATCTTCCTCGCCATCAACTGGCTGCTGCCGCACGGTGAGAATCCGGCGCTGAAGTCCGAAGCCTTCCTCGCCTGGGGCTGGCGGATCCCGTTCCTCTTCTCCGCCGTCATGGTCATCATCGGCCTGTGGGTGCGTCTGAAGCTCGTGGAATCCGAGACCTTCACGAAGGCGACCGAGAAGGGCGCGATCCGCAAACTTCCCCTCGCCACCGTCTTCCGGCACCACTGGTGGCACCTCATCCTCGGCACATTCATCATGCTGGCCACGTACGTGCTGTTCTACCTGATGACGAACTTCACCCTCAGCTACGGCACCAAGGCGGCTTCGCTCGACACGGCATCCGCCGCAGCCCAAGCCGCCGCCGAGGCAGCGGGCAAGGACTTCGACGCCGCCGCGTTCGCCGATCAGTTCTATCCCGGACTCGGATTCGGCTATACCGACTTCGTGCTGATGCAGATCGTGGGTGTGGTGTTCTTCGGTATCTTCACGCTCGTCAGCGGTCCGCTCGCCGATCGGATCGGCCGCCGCAAACTCCTGCTGGGCGTCACAGGTGCGATCGTGCTCTTCGGACTCACGTTCAACTTCTTCCTCCTGCCGCAGGCGACACCGGCCCTCACCGCAACGATGACGCAGATCTTCCTCATCGTCGGCTTCCTGCTGATGGGTGCGACCTTCGGGCCGATGGGGGCCATGCTGCCCGAGCTCTTCCCCACGAACGTCCGCTACACCGGCTCAGCGATCTCCTACAACGTCTCGTCGATCCTCGGTGCCGCGGTGGCGCCGATCATCGCCGTCGCCCTGTGGGCCGCAGCCGGCGGTGAGCCGTGGCTGGTCGGCTTCTACCTGTCGGCGATGGCCGTGTTGACGTTCATCGCGCTGATCTTCGCGCCGGAGACGAAGGACATCGACTACGAGGAGGACCTCGGGCTCGCGGCCGCGGTCGAGCTGTAGCTCCCCGTTCCCTTCAAGGAGCGCAAAGGGCTGCATTTCCTCGCGAAATGCAGCCCTTTGTGCTCTTCGAAGCACGTGACGTCAACCTCTGTTGACAAAAGTTCCTGAGTCAACAAGTATTGACGCAGGAGGAGGTCCACTCATGACTTTGCAGACCGCGATCGCACAGGAAGACGGGGGCGAGCCCCTGGCCGAACTGCATCGGCTCGCCGGCGCCCGGCAGGAGATCGCGCGCAGCGAGGAAGCCCAGGTGCGCCGCGCACGCAATGCAGGGTACTCCTGGCAGGCGATCGCGAGCGCGCTCGGCGTGACGAAACAGGCTGCGCACCGCAAGTACGGCCGAAGCTGATCACTCAGCCGACCCACAGAATCCGTCTTCACAGGAAGTACGGTCGAAGTACCCCTTCTAGATCGAGGTCCCGAATGTCCCGCACGGCGACGCCACGCCGACGCGGACGAGGCGCGCAGCAGGATGGTCCGCGCGCCACGTTCCGCCAGCTTCTCCCCTTCCTCTTCGAGCACAAGCGCACTCTCGTCGTCGTCGCGGTGCTGAGTGTGGTGGGAGCAGCGACTTCACTCGCACAACCCCTCCTCGTCGGCCAGGTCATCGAGGCGGTGCAGTCCCAGCGCGGCCTGGGGATCCTGGTGTGGGTGCTCGTCGGACTCGTGGTCGTGTCGTCGGTCATCTCCGGCTACCAGCACTATCTCCTGCAGCGCACCGGCACCGCCGTGGTCCTGTCGAGCCGCCGAAAGCTCATCGCCCGCATCCTGCACCTGCCGATCAGCGAGTTCGACGCCCGCCGAACGGGCGACCTCGTCTCGCGCGTCGGAACCGACACGACACTGCTCTACGCCGTGCTCACGCAGGGGCTGGCGGATGCCGTCGGCAGCGCCATCCTGTTCCTCGGCGCCCTCATCGCCATGCTCATCATCGACCCGATCCTCCTCCTGCTCATCGTGGTGGTGATCGGCGTCAGCGTCGTGGTCGTCACCATCCTCAGTGGACGCATCCGCACCGCATCCACGGCGCAGCAGGAGAAGGTGGGCGAGCTCGCCTCCGGCGTGGAGCGCGCCGTGGGATCGATTCGCACCATCCGCGCCTCCGGTGCCACCGAGCGCGAGACCACCGCCGTGTCGGAACTCGCCACCGACGCCTACGGGCTCGGCGTGAAGATCGCGAAGATCTCGTCGCTCGTCGTCCCGATCGCCGGCATCGCGCTGCAGCTGTCTCTGCTCGTGGTTCTCGGCGTGGGCGGGTTCCGTGTCGCGGCCGGCGCGATCACGATCGCTTCGCTCATCACGTTCATCATGTTCCTGTTCATGCTGGTGATGCCGCTCGCCTCCACATTCGGTGCGATCACCTCGGTGAATCAGGCCCTCGGCGCCCTCGGCCGTATTCAGGAGGTTCTGGACCTGCCGACCGAGGAACAGGACGACGCGGTGGCTGCGGCATCCATTTCCCGTTCCGGGTCCGACGTGGATGCTCCCGCTGTGGAGTTCCGCGATGTGCGATTCCAGTACCCCGAGAACGTCGTCGCCGCACGTCAGGCCGCCGCCCTCGCCGCGCACACGCTTCTCGCCGATGCCCATCTGGAGCGCGCGGATGACGCGGGCACCCCGGCTCCGGCACGGGAAGTCCTGCGCGGCGTCTCGTTCGCCGTACCACGCGGGGCGCGCGTCGCCCTCGTCGGGCCGAGCGGCGCCGGCAAGAGCACGATCCTCTCCCTCCTCGAGCGGTTCTACGATCCGACCGGCGGCTCCATCCGCCTGCACGGTCACGACGCCCGCACCTACCCGCGCGACGAGCTGCGCGCGCACTTCGGCTACGTGGAGCAGGATGCCCCGACGCTCGCGGGCACCCTGGCCGACAATCTGCGGCTCGCCGCTCCTGCGGCATCCGATGCCGACTGCGAGCGCGTGCTGCACGCGGTGAACCTCGGCGACGTGCTCGAGCGGAGCCCGCTCGGCCTCGAGGCGCCCGTCGGAGAGGACGGCGTGATGCTGTCCGGCGGCGAACGTCAGCGCCTCGCCATCGCGCGGGCGCTGCTCACCGAGGCACCGATCCTGCTGCTGGATGAATCGACCTCGTCACTGGACGGCGTCAACGAACGGCGGATGCGAGAGGCCATCGACGCCGTCTCCTCCGACCGCACGCTCATCGTGATCGCGCACCGCCTGTCGACCGTCGTCGACAGCGACCTCATCATCGTGCTGCAGGACGGGGCGGTGGTGGGTCAGGGGACGCACACCGAGCTCGTCGAGTCCACACCGCTCTACCGCGACCTCGCCAGGCATCAACTGCTGGCATGAGCGACGGCGGAACGCCGGAGACCACTCAGCCATGGGCTGTCTCCGCCATTCCGCCGTCGCTGGTTCGGCACCCTGCGGGCGCCTGGGGTGCCGGATCCCCCGAACCGGCACCTTGTCTGGGTGCTACGCCTTAGCGAGGCGGTAGCGCAGCGACGCGAGCTCGGCGCGCAGCGCGGCCGGCAGCTTGTCGCCGAAGGTGTCGAAGAACTCCTCCGTCAGGTCGGCCTCGGCGAGCCAGGCCGCCGAGTCGATCGAGAACAGCTCGTCGAGATCCGCCTGCGCGATGTCGAGTCCGTCCAGATTGAGGTCCTCCACCCGCGGCAGTCGGCCGATCGGGCTGTCCACCGCCGGCACCTCGCCCGCGACGCGACGGATGATCCAGTCGATGACGCGCGAGTTGTCGCCGAATCCGGGCCACAGGAACCGGCCGTCGGAGCCGCGGCGGAACCAGTTCACCTGGAAGATACGCGGCGCCCGGTCGAAGCGGAGGCTGCGGCCGACCTTGAGCCAGTGCGCGAAGTAGTCGCCCATGTTGTAGCCGCAGAACGGCAGCATCGCGAACGGATCGCGACGCAGTTCTCCGAGCGTGCCCTCGGCCGCTGCCGTGCGCTCCGACGAGATGGTCGACCCGAGGAACACCCCGTGCGTCCAGTCGGTCGCTTCGACCACGAGCGGGACGTTGGTGGCACGACGACCACCGAAGAGGATCACGTCGAGCGGCACCGCCTGCTCCCAGTCCTCGGAGATCTGCGGGCACTGCGCGGCCGAGACGGTGAACCGCGAGTTCGGGTGCGCAGCAGGGCGACCCGATTCGGGCGT
>NZ_JBEGII010000004.1 GCF_040675875.1 Microbacterium sp. LWO12-1.2
TGTTCCGGCTCCTGCCTCAGGCTTCCGGGAAGTCGATCCTGTCGAAGCGCAGTTCGCAGGCCTGCCGGTCGTCGAATCCGAGGGCGACGGCGACGAAGACGCCTGGGGCCTGACGGGTCGCGACTGATGGCGATTCCCCGGCAGCTGCCGAACGCGATCACGATCGCCCGCATCCCCCTTGCGGTCGTCTTCTTCGTCCTGCTCCTTCTCGGCGGCACGTACGGCATCCCCGATCTCGCCCTTCGGTGGACGGCGGCGGTCCTCTTCATCGTCGCGATCTCGACCGACTGGGTCGACGGCTACCTGGCGCGCAAGTACGACATCGTCAGCGACTTCGGCAAGCTGTGGGACCCGATCGCCGACAAGCTGCTCACCGGTGCCGGATTCATCGGCCTCGCGGTGCTCGGCGAGCTCGGTGAGTTCGGCTGGTGGTTCGTCGTGATCATCCTCGTCCGGGAGTGGGGCATCACGATCCATCGCTTCATGGTGGCGAAACAGCACATCGTCGCCGCAGCGTGGATGGGCAAGCTCAAGACCGCGGTGCAGGGCGTCGCGCTGTCGTGGGCGCTGCTCCCGCTGCACGTGCTGATCGGCCTCGACATCTGGGTTCTCATCACGGCGGTGCTGATGGCCGCCGTGCTGGTCCTGACGGTGGCCAGCGGTGTCGACTACATCGTCGCGCAGGTCCGCGGTGGTCGCCAGGACCAGCAGACCTCATGACGACGGCGAACGCCGCTGCGCTTCTCGAGGTGCTGCGGGCGCGCGCGCTGAGTCTCGGCGTCGCCGAGTCCCTGACGGGTGGCGCGATCGCGGCGGAGATCGTGTCCGTGCCCGGCGCTTCCGATGTCTTCCGCGGAGGCATCGTGGCCTACGCCACTCCGGTCAAGCACACGCTGCTCGGGGTCGACGCCGAGCTGCTCGAGGAGCATGGACCGGTGCATCCCCAAGTGGCGCTGCAGATGGCTGACGGCGTGCGTCGTGCGCTCTCGGTCGCAGGGTTTCCGGCGGACGTCGGCATCGCGACCACCGGTATCGCCGGACCGGATTCGCCGGACGGTCAACCGGTGGGTACGGTGCACATCGGCGTCGTCGCTCCGGGATCAAGATCTCCCGAATGTTCGTCTTCGAGGGGGACCGGGCGGCCGTTCGCCAGCAGTCGGTCGACGCCGCGCTCTCGTCCGCGTTGGCCGTGCTCCGGGAATAGCAGTCATCGGATCGCTGTTGTCGATGGTGTGCGGCTCACACCACGTCCCTTGTCAAGGTCCTTCACAACGAAACCACAGCGAGAAACAGTAGATTTAATGGAGTCAGGTCGGGTTAGACTGGCGATCCCTCGGAGGATTCCGGGGATGGCGATGGAGAGGGGGTTCTGATGATTCTTGTTCGACAGGAAATCGGCGATGTGCTCAGGGACTTCCGCCTGCAGAAGGGCCGTACCCTTCGTCAGGTAGCGGGCAAAGCCTCGGTAGCACTCGGTTACCTCAGTGAGGTCGAGCGCGGGCAGAAAGAGGCGTCCAGCGAGATCCTCGCGTCCGTCGCCGATGCACTCGATGTGCCTATCTCGACGATCATGCGCGAAGTAGGCGATCGCATCTCGGTCCTTGAGGGAATCCAGGTCTTCCCGGACGTCGTCCCGGACGACCTCGTTGCATCGATCGAGCCGCAGCTCTCCCTCCACTGAGTCGACGCCGGAACCTCGATGCGTCGCAGTGAGTTTCTTCGCGCCGTCGAAGGCGAGTTCTCGGGGCGCGCTTCGTCGTTGCTGAACGATCTGGTGCTCACCGCTCTCGGTGGCCGGACGGCCCTGGAAGCGCTCGATCTGGGGCTGCCACCGCGTGACATCTGGCTCGCTCTTTGCGAGGAGATGGATGTGCCGCCGGAGCGCCGCTACGGCGCCGGCCGTCTGGAGCCGCGCAAGCGCTGACTCGATCTCGTTCTGATCCATGCGTGCGGGCGACGACGTTCCGATTGCGGCGTGTCGTCGAATATCTGTTCGAAGCGGGCGTAGTCTTCTGCACAGATGGTTTCGAGACTTGTCTCTCCACAGTTCGCGGGTTCGCCGACACGATGTCGGAGGCCCCTCCTACGGTGAAGACATGGCTCAGAGCCATACGCCTTGTCGGAGAGTTCGTCCCAGCCGGGTCGGCCGCGACAGCCTACAGGCGGCACCACGCGAGCAGAAGGAAGCACATCATGCCATCACCCGCCGACCGCGAGAAGTCCCTGGAAACAGCCCTCGCTCAGATCGACCGGCAGTTCGGAAAGGGCTCGGTCATGCGGCTGGGCAGCGATGACCGCGCACCCGTCGCCGTCATCCCCACCGGCTCCATCGCCCTCGACGTCGCCCTCGGAGTGGGCGGCCTTCCGCGTGGCCGCATCGTCGAGATCTACGGCCCTGAGTCGTCCGGTAAGACGACGCTCACGCTGCACGCGATCGCCAACGCGCAGCGCGCAGGCGGCATCGCCGCCTTCATCGACGCCGAGCACGCGCTCGACCCCGACTACGCGGCGAAGCTCGGCGTCGACATCGATGCCCTTCTCGTCTCGCAGCCCGACACCGGAGAGCAGGCGCTCGAGATCGCCGACATGCTCGTGCGTTCCGGCGCCATCGACCTCATCGTCATCGACTCCGTGGCGGCGCTTGTGCCTCGTGCCGAGATCGAGGGTGAGATGGGCGACTCGCACGTGGGTCTGCAGGCTCGCCTCATGTCGCAGGCGCTGCGCAAGCTCACCGGTGGCCTGAACCAGACCAACACCACCATGATCTTCATCAACCAGCTGCGTGAGAAGATCGGCGTCTTCTTCGGATCGCCGGAGACGACTGCCGGCGGCAAGGCGCTGAAGTTCTACGCATCGGTGCGGCTCGACATCCGTCGTATCGAGACTCTGAAGGACGGCACCGACGCTGTCGGAAACCGCACCAGGGTCAAGGTCGTGAAGAACAAGATGGCTCCGCCGTTCAAGCAGGCCGAGTTCGACATCCTGTACGGCATCGGCATTTCCCGTGAGGGAAGCCTGATCGACTTCGGCGTCGAGCACGGCATCGTGAAGAAGTCGGGCTCCTGGTACACATACGACGGCGACCAGCTCGGTCAGGGCAAGGAGAATGCGCGCACGTTCCTCCTCAAGAACCCTGACATCGCTCTGGCGATCGAGACTCAGATCAAGCAGAAGCTCGGTATCGGTGCGGCGGCGCCGGCGGCTGCTGCTGCGGCAGACGAGCTCGCAGAGCGTCGACCGGCCTGATCATGATCGGTGAGAACGGGGGCGAAGCGGGCGGAATCGTGGATCGTCTCGCCCCCGTCATTCCGCTCTTCGGCGCGAAGAGAGCGTCGGAGGCGTCTTCCGGAGGGCGAGACCAGGGCGCGCCGAGCGATCGGCATCCCGCTCGCGGCACCGCAGAGCGGCACACGGCTCCGCGTCTGCGGGCATTGCACCCACACGCGGATTCGGGAGAGGGAACATCCGACGCCGAGGGTGCGGAGAGTCAGACCCCTGATCCTGAGGAGACCCGGAAGGTCGCCGAGGAGGCGCTGGTTCGAAAACTGCGCACCAGATCGCTCTCGGTCTCCGAGTCCCGAATTGTGCTGAAGGGATATTCGCTCGAGTCTTCGCAGATCGACGACGTGATCGACGACTTCTGCCGGCGCGGGTACCTGGATGATGCGATCCTCGCCGGACACCTCGTCATCTCCGGTGTCGAACGGAAAGGATTGGGGCGGGTGGCGCTGTCTCGAGCACTCGCGCAACGGGGCATCCCGCGCGACGTCATCGCAGCGGCGCTCGACGAGGTTCCAGACGATGACGACGAACGCGCGTTGGACTTCGCCCGTACGAAGGCGCGGTCATTGTCGCGCCTCGATCATGACACCGCCCTTCGCCGGCTCGTCGGGCAGCTGTCCCGGCGGGGGTACAACGGCTCGGTCGCGATGAAGGCCGCACGCACCGCGCTGACCGAGGCGTCGTTCGGGCAGCCCTCCTCCGGTGTGCGGTTCGTGGATTCGGACTGAACACCTTTCATTCAGTCGGCGCGCACGGAGCGGCATCGTTCGCAGGGCTTCTACGTCGGAGCGCTCGTACAATGGGATGACCATGACTATCCCGCGCAGCGAACCGACGATCATCAGCGCTTCGTCGGCGGCCATTGACGTCGACGGCCGACAGCGATCCTACGAAGTGCGCACCTTCGGGTGCCAGATGAACGTGCACGACTCGGAGCGGCTCTCCGGATCCCTGGAGAGCGCTGGGTACGTGCGCGCTGTCGACGGCGCCGAGGCCGATGTCGTCATCATCAACACCTGCGCGGTGCGCGACAACGCTGCGGGCAAGCTCTACGGCACTCTCGGGCACCTCGCGTCGGTCAAGCGTCGCAAAGATGGCATGCAGATCGCTGTGGGCGGCTGTCTGGCTCAGATGGACAAGCAGGCCGTGCTCGACAAGGCGCCATGGGTCGACGTCGTCTTCGGCACCCACAACATGGGTTCTCTTCCCGGCCTGCTCGAACGCGCGCGCCACAACGGTGAAGCCGAGCTCGAGATCCTGGAGTCGCTCGACGTCTTCCCGTCGACGCTGCCGACCAAGCGGGACTCGGCGCACAGTGGTTGGGTGTCGATCTCGGTCGGCTGCAACAACACCTGCACGTTCTGCATCGTGCCGAGCCTGCGTGGCAAGGAGAAGGACCGCCGCCCTGGCGACATCCTGAACGAGATCCGCCTCCTCGTCGACGACGGAGCGATCGAGGTCACCCTCCTCGGACAGAACGTCAACTCGTACGGCGTCGAGTTCGGTGACCGCCACGCATTCGGAAAGCTCCTGCGTGCCGCCGGCGAGATCGACGGCCTGGAGCGCATCCGGTTCACGAGCCCGCATCCCGCGGCCTTCACCGACGACGTGATCGACGCAATGGCCGAGACCGAGGCCGTGATGCCGCAACTGCACATGCCGTTGCAATCGGGCAGCGACCGCATCCTGAAGGCGATGCGCCGCTCGTACCGCAGCGAGCGGTTCCTCGGCATCCTCGACCGCGTGCGCGAGCGCATCCCGCTGGCGTCGATCACCACCGATATCATCGTGGGCTTCCCCGGCGAGACGGACGAGGACTTCGAAGACACCATGCGCGTCGTCGAACAGTCGCGGTTCTCCGGGCATTCACCTTCCAGTACTCCATTCGTGAGGGCACCCCCGCGGCGACGATGGAAGATCAGGTGCCGAAGGAGATCGTCCAGGAACGTTACAACCGGCTCATCGCCCTGCAGGAGCGCATCTCACTCGAGGAGAACCAGAAGCAGGTCGGTCGCGAGGTCCGGGTGCTGGTGTCGACGGGCGAGGGCAAGAAGGACGCGGAGACGCACCGTCTCACCGGTCGGGCCGAGGACAACCGCCTCGTGCACTTCGAGGTGACTCCGGGCTCCGACCTCCCTCGTCCCGGTGATGTCGTCACCGTGACGATCACCCACGCCGCGCCGTTCCACCTGCTTGCTGACGACCCGACCGGAAAGCCCCTGCAGATCCGCCGCACGCGCGGCGGCGACGCGTGGGATCGCTCGCAGTCCGAATCTTGCGCGGTTCCCGCCCCGTCCGGCGACGGAGCTCCCCGCGCGGTCGTGCTCGGACTGCCCACGCTCCGCATCGGTGTCTGATTCCACCTCGGTGACCAGCCCCGTCGAAGGGATCGGTTCGCCCGCCGACGGTCCGCGTCTCTGGGCGATCGTCGGTGCGACCGGAACAGGCAAGAGCGACCTTGCACTCGATCTCGCCGAGTCACTCAGAGCGAACGGCAATCCGGCCGAGGTCGTGAACGCCGATGCCATGCAGCTCTATCGCGGCATGGACATCGGCACGGCGAAGCTGGCACCGCAGGAGCGCCGAGGCATCCCGCATCATCTCTTCGACGTGCGCGAGGTCACCGAGGAGGCTGCCGTCGCCTGGTATCAGCCGCTCGCGCGGGCGGCGATCGCCGACATCCACGCTCGCGGCGGTGACGCGATCCTGGTGGGCGGCTCCGGACTGTACGTGTCCAGCGTGGTCTTCGACTTCCGCTTTCCCCCGCGTGACGCGGTGGTCCGGGCGCGACTGGAGAATGAGCTCGAGGAAGCCGGGACAGCAGTGCTGCTGGAGCGGCTTCGCGTCCTCGATCCGGAGACGGCCGCGCGGATCGACCCGAAGAACGGGCGACGGATCATCCGCGCACTCGAAGTCATCGAACAGGGGGCCCAGACCCATGGCGCTGCCCTTCCTGAGAAGCCGGTGGTGTGGCATCCGCGCACCCGACTGATCGGCCTCCGTGTCGATCGGGCGGAACTCGTCGAGCGACTCGATGCACGGGTCGACCGTATGTGGGCGACGGGCCTCGTCGACGAGGTCGTCACCCTCCGCGAGCAGGGCCTCGAGCACGGCGTGACCGCCAGTCGCGCCATCGGATACGCGCAGGCCCTCGGACAGCTCAACGAAACGATGAGCGAATCCGAGGCGATCGCGCAGACACAGTCGCTCACCCGCCGCTACGCGAGGCGCCAGGTGTCCTGGTTCAAGCGCTATCCCGACCTCGAGTGGCATGAGCATCCTGTCGATCCGGCAGGGCTGCTCGCGCGCTGATCCTGGCGGATGTCCGACGCCGGTGCGACGCTGGAGCCATGACCACCTCCTACTACACCGCGTCCAGCCTCGACGGATTCATCGCGACCGCCGAGCACTCCCTCGACTGGCTGCTGAAGCAGGACATCGACCAGAACGGACCGATGGCCTACGCCGAGTTCGAGAAGAGCATCGGAGCCTTGGCGATGGGGGCGTCCACCTACGAGTGGGTGCTTCGCCACACCGAAGGCGAGCCCTGGGGGTACGCGCAGCCGACCTGGGTGTTCACGCATCGTGAGTTGCCCGTTCCCGACGGCGCCGACGTCCGGTTCGTGCGTGGCGACGTCCGTGCGGTGCACGCCGAGATGTCTGCTGCGGCCGGTGAACGAGATCTCTGGGTCGTCGGTGGGGGAGAGCTGGTCGGCCAGTTCTCCGATGCGAGATTGATCGATGAGATCTGGGTGCAGTACGCCCCGGTGACGCTGGGATCAGGTGCGCCGTTGCTTCCTCGAACACTCGACCTCGAGCTTCTGGAAGTGGCACGCAACCGCAACTTCATGTGCGGGAGATACCGGGTCGTCCGCGACTGAAGGGTGCGCGAAGCGCCTCTAGACTCGGATGCGCCGGATCCGAGGCCCGGCGGGAAGGTCCACGATGAACTGGCGGATTCGCGCATTCCAACCGCAGGACACAGAGGGCGTGGTCTCGCTGTGGGAAGAAGCGGGCCTCACCCGCCCGTGGAATGATCCTCGCCTCGACATCGAGCGCAAGATGTCTGTGCAGCCCGAGCTCTTTCTCGTCGCCGGCATTGCGGCGCTGGAGAGCGCGGATGCCGAGCGCATCATCGGAACGGTGATGGCGGGTTATGACGGTCATCGCGGCTGGCTGTACTACCTCGCCACCGCGGATGCTCATCGCGGGCAGGGGATCGCACGAAGGCTCGTCGCGGAGGCGGAACGGCTTCTTCTTGCCATGGGCTGCCCGAAGGTGCAGTTGATGGTCCGGGGCGGCAACGACGAGGTGCTGGGGTTCTACGATCGGCTCGGGTACGAGCGGTTCACCGTGTCCAACACCGGCAAGCGGCTGATCGCTGACGCATAGACGCGAACTCTAGACTGGGCGCATGGTCGCATTCACCAAAGGACACGGCACGGGCAACGATTTCGTGATCATCGCCGACCCCGACGGGGAGCTCGACCTCACCGCCGAGCAAGTGGCGGTGCTCTGCGATCGGAATTTCGGGATCGGTGCCGACGGCGTTCTTCGGGTGGTCCGTTCTTCGGCGATCGACGTCGGCGCTGCCGCTCTCGCCGAGGAGCCGGATGCCGAATGGTTCATGGACTATCGCAACGCGGACGGATCCATTGCGGAGATGTGCGGCAACGGCATCCGCGTGTTCGCGCATTACCTGGTGCGATCGGGCCTCGCCTCGATCGAGCCCGGTTCGACGCTCCCGATCGGCACCCGTGCAGGTGTGCGTGACGTCACCCGCAGCGAAACCGGTTATCAGGTGGATCTCGGTCGCTGGCGACTCTCCGGTGACGATCCGCTCGTGAACGTGGAGGGCCTCGCTGTCACCCGACCGGGACTCGGGATCGACGTCGGCAACCCGCATGTCGTCGTCGCGATCGCTTCTGATCAGGAGCTCGCCACCCTCGAACTGCACCGCGCGCCCGTGCTGGAGCCCGCGCCGCCGGCGGGAGCGAATGTCGAGTTCGTGGTGCCAGGCGAACCGCTGGTCCGCGACGGCATCGGGCACGTGCGGATGCGCGTCTTCGAGCGCGGCGTCGGCGAGACCCAGAGCTGCGGTACCGGGGTCGCGGCCACCGCCCTGGCCGTCAGGTACTGGGCGGGGGAGCAGGCGCCCGACAGTTGGCGTGTGGAGGTCCCAGGCGGGACCCTGGGTGTGCGGATGTTCGCAGCCGAGGACGGAGAGCACGTCGCGCTCTCCGGACCCGCCCAGCTCGTGTTCCGAGGAGAGATCGACCTGATCTGATGTCGCTTCCGGAGCGCCTTGAACTGGTCATCTTCGACTGCGACGGGGTTTTGGTCGACAGCGAGCGTCTGTCGGTCGAGATCGACCGAGAGGTGTTGTCGGATCTCGGCTGGGAGTTGACGATCGAGGAGATCGTGCACCGGTTCGTCGGACGCTCGGCCGCGCACTTCCGCAGCGAGATCGAGGCCTATCTCGGGCGTGCGCTGCCGGATGATTGGGAAGCTCCCTATCAGCACCGTTACAGCGACGCCTTCGTGCGCGATCTCCAGGCGGTGCCTGGCGTTGTCACCGCTCTCGACACGATCAGCGCACCGACGTGCGTCGCGTCGAGCGGTGCGCACGAGAAGATCCGAAGGACTCTCGGGCTGACCGGTCTGCTGCCCCGTTTCGACGGCAGGATCTTCAGTGCCGCGGAGGTGGAGAACGGCAAGCCTGCTCCGGACTTGTTCCTGCGCGCGGCCTCGTGCATGGGTGTGCCGCCGTCGCGTTGCGTCGTCATCGAGGACAGTCGGTTCGGCGTCGAGGCCGCGCGAGCGGCAGGCATGCACGCCTTCGGATACGCGGGTGGTCTGACGCCGGCCGAATGGTTGGCCGGTGAGGGCACGACCGTTTTCGAGGACATGGCGGAGTTGCCTGCGCTCCTCGGGATGACCGTGGGCGGATAAGCCCTGTTCTGCTACTCCGCGAGCAGGATCGGCTCGGTCGGCGGTGTGCCGTGCTTGCGCACCTTCAGGACGCGATAGCCCTTGCCCGTCGCGGTGCGGAACACGCTGTAGCCGGGCTGGAAGGTCGCGCCGATCCACCGCTGGAGCGAGTCTGCGCCGAGGTTGCGCTGCACGACGAGCCAGGCATCGCTTCTCTCATCGAGTCGCGGGATCCATCGCTCGAGGAGTCCGTGCAGTTCATCCTTGCCCACGCGGATCGGAGGGTTCGAGCGGATCGTGCGGAAAGTCACGCCCTCGGGAACATCGTCGGGCAGCGCGGCGTTGATGTTGGTGAGTCCCAGCGCCTTGGCGTTGCGACGCACGAGATCCGAGAGCCCGCTCGTTCACGTCGACCGCCCACACGGTCGCGTGCGGGGCGGCGAGAGCCATCGACAAGCTGATGGGCCCCCACCCGCTGCCGAGGTCGAGGAGATCGCCTCCCGGCGGGACCGGAGGCATATTGGCGAAGAGCACTGCGGTGCCGGCATCCAGTCGATCCGGGCTGAAAACGCCACCTGCGGTGGTGACATCCAGCTCTCGGCCTGCGAGCGTCACCACGGATTGCACGCAGGTTCGCGGGGCTTGCCGGGGCCGCAGTGAAGTAGTGATCGGACCCCATACGGTGAGCGTACCGGACACCGAGGGCTAAGGTTAAGGCTCGAATCAAAGCTAGAGATTAGGAACTGATGACGCAGACCTCGACACCCTCCACCGGAGACGAGGCGCTGGACCGCGTACTCGCGAACGCCGAGAAGCACTCGGAGGTCCGCGTGTTCGGAGCGGCGCAGGCGCTGCAGGATGAATCGACGGCCGCGCACGCGGCAAGCGACGGCGCGCAGTGGGATCTTGAGGATCGCCATGCGCTGCGGCGTGTCGGCGGCCTCTCCACAGAGCTCCAGGACGTCACCGAGGTCGAGTATCGCCAGCTGCGCCTCGAGAACGTGGTGCTCGTGGGCGTGTATCCCCAGGGCGCTCAGGGCGGACGCCGAGAACTCGCTGCGTGAACTCGCCGCCCTTGCCGAGACCGCCGGTGCCGTCGTTCTCGACGGAGTGCTGCAGCGGCGACCGCACCCGGATGCGGCGACGTATATCGGCCGTGGCAAGGCGCAGGAGTTGAAGGACATCGTCGCGGCCACCGGTGCCGACACGGTCATCGCCGACACCGAACTCGCCCCCAGCCAGCGCCGAGCGCTGGAAGACGTCGTCAAGGTCAAGGTCATCGACCGCACCACCGTGATCCTGGATATCTTCAGCCAGCACGCGAAGAGCCGCGAGGGCAAGGCGCAGGTCGAACTCGCCCAGCTCGAGTACCTGCTGCCGCGACTGCGCGGGTGGGGTGACTCCATGAGCCGGCCAGGCCGGTGGCCAGGTCGGCGCCGGTGGGGCGGGTATGGGCTCGCGCGGACCGGGTGAGACGAAGATCGAACTCGACCGCCGCCGCATCCGCACCAAGATGGCTCTGCTGCGTCGCCAGATCCGCGATTTCGGCCCTGCCCGCGAGGCGAAGCGCGCGGAGCGCAAGCGCAACACGATCCCATCGGTCGCGATCACCGGCTACACGAACGCCGGCAAGTCGAGTCTGCTCAACGCGCTGACCAGCGCCGGGGTGCTCGTCGAGAACGCTCTGTTCGCGACGCTCGATGCGACCGTGCGCCGCACCGAGACAGCCGACGGACGTGTCTACACGTTCACGGACACCGTCGGGTTCGTCCGCAATCTGCCGCATCAGCTGGTCGAGGCGTTCCGGTCGACCCTCGAAGAGGTCGGCGATGCCGACGTCGTGCTGCACGTCGTCGACGGCTCGCACCCCGACCCCGCAGGTCAGCTGCAGACCGTGCGCGACGTGATGGGTGACATCGGCGCGCGCGACATCCCCGAGATCGTCGTCGTCAACAAGGCCGATCTTCTCAGCGAAGACGATCGTCTGGTGCTGCGCGGCCTCGAGCCGAATGCGCACTTCGTCTCCTCCCGGTCCGGAGAGGGCATCGAGGAGCTGCGCGCCGCCGTCGAGGAGGCACTGCCCAAGCCGGCCGTCGAGGTCCGTGCCGTCGTGCCGTACGACCGTGGAGACCTCGTCGCAGCCATCCACGAGACCGGGATGCTGTTGTCGGCGGAGCACGGCGAGCACGGCACTGTCGTGCACGCGCACGTCTCAGAGCGGCTGGCCGCTGAGCTCGCTCCCTTCACCCGCTGAATCCACGGGTACGCAGCGGCGGCTCAGCGGGCGATGAAACGCGCTTCGACGGTTGCCGAGACGATGATCTCTTCCGGCTCGTATTCCATCGACGCGCCGGAGTCGGCCGCCGCAAAGGCGGCGCCGCGCATCTTCATCGCCGGGGAGCAGCGGCCTCGGCGCGGGCCATCAGGCCGACATCGGCGATCTCGAGCGGCGTGACCTCCGTCAGTCCGAGAGCGCCGGCGTAGGCCTGCGCGCGAGCGACAGCGACGCCGACAGCCTCGGCGGCGACCTCTCGCTCGACACGGCCGCGTGTCTCCGGGGTCAGTTGCCAGTCGACCCAGCCGATCTCCACGCCGTCCCACGCCGAGACCTCGGAGACCCAGATGGACAGCTCGGATGCCTCGGCGAACGTGGCCGTGAGTGAAATGCTCCCGTAGAAGACGGGGGCGAGGCGTTTGCCGTCGCTGTTCCACGGCCGTTCGGCGCGGACCGCAAGGCTCTTGCTCGTCCACTCCACCACGCTGTTCGCATTCTTGCGGTCGACGATGCTTGTGCGCACGGGTTCTGCGAGCCTCATCACGAGGTCGACGACGGGCGCGCGCTGCGCACCCTCGGCACGTACAGTGACGTGGATCGTGGCGCGTTCCGGCGCGATGCGCGCCTCGTTCTCGCCGCGGACGGTGATGGTGACGTCGGTCATGCTGCGACTCTACGCGACTGCTCCACGCCCGCGCGGAATAGCGTGGGGCGCGCTTTCGTTGTAGTCTGTGATGCTCCGGTGCATCGCATCCGGAGTTGAAAAATACACAGTGTGACAGCGGTCCCTTCGCAAGAAGGAACACGGGGCTGATCGGTTTCGACAGCGCCTGTGAATCCACGAGAAGCGGGCCGAGGATGCAGGGTTATCTCGTGAACGCTCCCTGCAAAACTATAAGTGCCGAAACCAAGCGCACTGACTTCGCCCTCGCTGCATAAGCGAGCCCGATAGTCCGTCAGGCCGTATGTGATTCCGATACGGATCCTGGCGTCATCTAGGAATCTTGCTGTATGACGGCGTCTGGACGTCATACGGGACTCTTCCCAGGCTGGGCTTGTCGACTTAGGTGTCTGTGACAAAGGTCGGAGCCGAGTAGAACGTCTGCACAGACTGCGCCCGGAGAATGCGTGGAGACTCAGCGTTGGACGGGGGTTCGATTCCCCCAGCTCCACCGAACCGCTGTCACTGGATGAAGGCCCGACTCCCTAGAGATCACTATGGAGTCGGGCCTTTTTCTGCGCCCGGTGAAGGCTCCGATCCACCCGGTGCCACAACGGGTGCCACAATCAGCCCGCCGAGGAGGGCGCCGATAGCGTCTGCTGCTTCGCGCTGAAGCCGTGGCATCACTTTGTCGGGCACCCGGCATATGCGCCGCACCCCGACTCGATAGCTGCCGGCGTATAGCAACCCGAAGTTGGGTCGCCGGGGCGAATTGCCTGTCAGAGGTCGCAGGCGCGCTGAAGCCTCTGACAGCGAGGTTGTCGATAAGGTAAACAAGTCAGCATTCGCTTAGCGCGCGATTCGCGGGTCAACGGACGAGATGTCCTAGACGCGACGGATTCTCATGCCAGGTGCAGGGGATGAAGACGCGGATCCAACGCTTTCGAAGTTGGCCGATGCACGGCGTTCCTAACGGGCTCCCGATGGACAGCGGGTTGGAGTGCACTTCGTGAGTGGGCGGTACGCTCACTCACGAAGGCATCCGCTATCCCGTCACAATCGATATTGCGGACTCAAGTGGTTCGCGAACAACACGGTTCACTCGCAACCCGTTGGCGCGTAGCTCGGCCGCGAAGTCGCGGAGTTTGGAACGTGCCTGCGTGGGTGACCCGTGATGCTGAACGCGAAGCGCTTGCGGTGAGGATCTACCAAACGGAGCGTCGTTTCGGACTGCTTCACTTTCCATCCTTGAGCCTGAGCGCTTCGGGCGACCGACTGTAGCTCCCAGTGCAACCGTTCGACATGATCCGCTAGGGAGTGCGTCACGGGATTAGGCCGTGCGGGCGCAGCGATCGGCTGGCGCGGAGGAGTTGGAATCGTGCCAGATCGCACCGGCATGCGCTTCCGTGGCCCCACCTCTACAATGTGCTCGGTGATGTCAAGCGCAGCTCGTGTGAGCGCGGCCTTGAGGTTGCGGGAGCCGTCGAGGAAGTACGGTGCGTGTGTGATTCCGTTCATATCGGTCGGGAGCTTGATGCCGTTCGCGGAGTGGTCTGCCACAAGGAGCGCCCTGTCGCGTCCGAGGGCTCCGATGAACAGCCCGAGCTCAAGCATCACGTTGTCACGCGGCGCCATTCGTTCTTGATTCGCTAGAGCGTCGTCTTGCGTGGCAACAAGTACCGCGAAGTCCGCAGCCTCTGCAGCGTTTATCAGGCTATCGAGGAACCCTTTCGTGAGGCCAAACGTGCCCTGATCCCAAACGACCGGATCACACTTCGCGTAGCCTGCAGAAGCACCTGAAGGGTATCGGCCACGAACTTCGCCTCTGAGGAGGCGCCGATGAAGACGCGGGGGAGCGGTTCGTTCGTCATCCCAGAACGCTAGCGCAGCAGGTTGGGGTCTGACCGAATCGCTAGGCTTCAGGAGTGGAGTTTTGGGAGTGGTTCATCGAGAAGTTCGACGCAGACCCGGCCGGGTGGATCGGGCTACTCATTCTGATCGCTGGTCTGATCGCGGCGTCGTTCTGGGGCAAGCGCATCGTGCGTTGGGCGCGATCGATCCCGAAGCAGATCGACGGGTGGCTGCGCAGGAAGTATGCGACCTCTCCGCCTCCTGTGGGCTCGACGATCTCTGTTGCCTTTTCCAAGTCGATGAGCAATCCCAGCCATTTCACTGCCGCTTACGGCAGCACCTTGCTTGGCGGACTGACTGAGTGGGAAGTCACCAACCTTGGGCCTAGCGCTGTCGAGCACCTTCGTGTCGAGTTTGTTGCGCCGACCATTCAGGCGGAGACGCTTCCTTACTGGAATACCCTCGATGTCGGCGGCACGGGAGCGTTCGTCGCCTTCGTTCCGTTCGACTCGTCTACTGCGACTCGGCTGCGATGGGAGCAGGGCGGACACGGCTTCGAACGCGAGATTTCCCTGCTCTTTGAGCGCCGCTAACTAGAGGTCAGCAGCCACCTCGCATCATGTTGAGACGGTTCTCAGTGGTTGCGACAACTTCTCGCGTTAGCTCTTCAAACTTGAGCCGCCGCCGACGCTCGACGATTCGGCCTTTGAGCCACCGATGAGGAGCACCCGTGATGGTCTCTAGGTTGATCACGTGAGCCTTGGCGGACAGTTCGTGCCATGCTTCGAGGAACGCATCGCGGTATTCATCTAGGAGACGCCGCGCGTGGAGGTAGGACGTTACGTCGTCCTTGAACGCCCAGTCTTGCTCGACCTGCGTTGCAACGGGTTCGAGTGTTTCAGGGGCGCCGCCCTCCCACCACGACGGTATGTGAGTGACTCCGGCACGCGCCATGTCGTTGATGCGAGCGTAGAGAGTCGAAGCTGTCAGGAAGCTATCGCCACTCTCGTAGCTCTCCGATCGAGCGGAGATGCTGTCGGCCAGTACCTGAAGGCGCTCGTAAGTTCCCACGGCGTCTGTTAACCAATTGAACCCGAATACGTTTCGGGAAGGCCGATCCGGAGAGACGGAGCCAGCAAGAAGCCGCAGGCGCTCCAGGTTGCCGCCAGCGGGTAGCAGTGACTCTGGACCATGTCCGGAGTAGATAAGGGATGCCTGAAGCAGAAGAACCCCGTTAGACACGGCTCGGTCCTGCTGTTGGGCTACAGCCTCGCCCCGCGCGTGGGCACTCACGCGTTGCTCGGCCCAGATGAGTATCAGACCAACACCCAGAGCAGTCAGCGCCCCGACGATGAGGTCCGGTCCGAATGTCGAGAAGTTCCAGATACCTGCAGAATCCGGAGCCGCGGAGTCGCTGAGTTCCATGGTGATGAGTGAAGACCACATGGAAGAACACAACCACACGTTGCACCGTATGAAAGCGACACTCGACGTCGAGGTGCCAGGCATGGGTACACCGATGGGATCACCCGATGCTCAGGGGTGGGGGGAACCCCCTTCGCCCCTCGCACCGCGGCCCGCCGGGGAATCGACTTTTCTCCCCCCACGAAAAAACGGGGTCGAAGGAGGCTCATGACTATTTCTGAGGAGGTCGGTGCCGAGCTGGATCGGCTCGGTGTTGACGGATGGCGGCGTGCAGTTGCGCTACGGCTCGCCGAGACGGTCGACGAGAGCGGCACTGCTTCAGCCGCCGGATTGCTGCGAGTCCTAATGGGTGCGTCAACGACTGATCGACATGCTCGCGCAATTCGGGATCACCGGGGCCGAAGCAGAAGCCTACGCCGACAAGCTCGGACTCATCCCCGGCAACATAAACACCGCGGTGACTTTGACCGGCGCGGAAGAAGCGGAACTGAAGCTGCGGGCTCTGAAGGAACGCCTAGACGCGATTCCCGGCAACACCTACAAGCGGATCACGCTGGAATCGTTCTCTGTCGGGAACAAGGACGTGTCGATCGGCGAATGGGCTACCGGCGGGCCGGTTCGCGGACCCGGGACGAGCACATCCGACGACGTGCCCGCAATGCTGTCAGACGGCGAGCATGTCCTGACTGCAGCCGAAGTGCGGGCAGCTGGTGGCCACAGCGCGATCGAGAAATACCGTGCCGCATTACGGAGCGGTGAATGGAGAGGCATCACGTCGGCCAGGGGTATTGCTGCCAAGACGGCCGACAGCGAGGAGTACGCTATGGAGCTCCCATCCGGGGCGAAGAGGAAGGGAAGCTCTTGACGCTGCTGATGTACACAGTCTGGCAAGACGCGGCCGAGATCGTTTCTGACACATTGGTCACCGCCGCAGATGGACGTACACCCGTTCGGTATCAGTCGAAGGTGTGGGCCATTCCTCGACTGAACCTAGCCATGGCCACAACAGGTACTGCCGAAATCGGCGCGGCTCTGCACGCTCAACTCAACGCGGATCTGGCAATCGTCGACGTCGAAGGCGCCAATGCGACCGCACCAGGAAGACTGAGGGCGATCGAGCGCGAACTGATCTCGATCGCTGGAGATATCGGCAGCACGACCGTCTACCTCTTCGGGTTTCCGCATGAGAGCGAACTACTTTCGGCCTTCAAGTACACGTCGATGGACGGAGGCACGTTCGAGTCGCAACGTATCCCGGCAGGAGAGTTCGCTGTCAAGCCCAAGCCGCAAACGTTTACGCTGTCATCCGCGCCGGATGCACGCGAGGAGAAGATCGCGCTGGCATGTCGTGTCCGCGACGAACAGCTAGACCTGATGGAAGCCGGTGCCAAGGCAGTCGCCATCGGCGGCGAGCTGATGGCTTTCCTGGTGGAGAACGGAAGCGTCCAGGCGGAACGACTGTTTCGTTTCCCGGACTATGACGAGGCACTGGCGATGAGAGGGGATCTCCGCGAGACGCCTCAACCGGCTGCACCCGTCACGTCGCGTTCCACCGCGGCGGACGTCGCGGTGGAACGCTTGTGGCTAGGCTCTGCTACATGACCCCCGCTGAACTCGCCGTCGAACTGAACGTCTCACCGAAGTGGGTTCGCGCGGTCGCTCGTGAGATGTTCCCGCGGGATGAGTCGGAGCATGGCGGTCCGTGGCGCTTTGATCTGGAACAGGTGTCGCGACTTCGGCGCCGCATACCGACGAGGGCTGAAGCATGGGTGATTGCACTCGACCCAGCAGGGGCGCGCTCAACCGATCCTGTGTTGCCCTGGGAAGCGAACGAAGTGATCGCTGTGCTGCCCGCGTCGCACACAGCCGGAGAGGCGGACGCTGCGCTGAAAGCAGCCGTCCAGATCATATTTCCCTGGGAAGATCGCTCGGAGCTACTGTTGTTTGCCAACGCCGACGACTACGTGCGTGGAGCCCTTCACTACTGGGACATTCTTCACCCATACGTCCAAGTCGTTCAGGCGCGAAACCTCCGGGTCGAATCGGGGCGTCTTCGTTTCGATCCCGTGCTGCGCCGTTGACGGCATGGGGCCGCGTTGCTCCCGGTCTCGATCTTCTAACGCCGCCCGACCCGCACCACAACGGGTGCCACAACGAAGCTCGAAAACGGATGTCGGCCGATGTAGTTTCATGCATGTCGCCATCGAGTGGAGAGCGGAATATTGCCGAAATTCGGCGGATCCCGCTAGCAGAAGTAAGCCGCGGGGCATAAGTTCGATTCCCCCCAGCTCCACGAATGGTGTCAAACATGTGTATCACCACACTGCAAGTGGGGATTCAGAATGGTCGTCACCATGTGTATCATCCGAGACAAGTTGAGCGTCTCGGAGAATGGTCGCTGTCACCAGTGGAAAAGTCATCGCGCGCGCGCGGTCGACCGCCCTGTTCGTCAGGGTGGTGGACCGCGTGCGCCGAAGCAACAGGCCGAGAGGCGAGAGAAGCAGGATCTCGACGCGGCCCGAGAGCGCATCACCGACCTCGAGTCCGAGCGCGATGCGCACCTGCAGGCTCTGCACGCGTACTTCGTCGCTAGCGCCCCGAGGAGCCGCTCGGAAGTATCATTCCAACAGGTTGATCTCGTGCTCTCGAGTTCCTCGATGACACATGAGACACATCAGAAAACAAACTTAGCTCCACGGAACCGCTGTCATACAGGAGAACCCCGACAACCGCGTGACCACGCGGATGTCGGGGTTTTCTGTGTTTGTAGGGGAAATGCACTCTCCAAGAACCGGAGACGGGCCGATCCCGACCTCAGGGGTTCGCGACGGAGGCAGCCAGCGTCCCCGTGGACGCAAGCGCCGCCTGCAGGGCGTTCGCGGTTTCCTCGAATGCGGTCTTGGTCTTCGCCGCACCGATCGCACCGCCCTTGAGGGCGCCGGCGGTCATATCGCGATTCAGGCGGGCGATGAGGCGCCCTTGAGCATCCTGCGCGTAGTCCACAGCGAAGGACACATGGAAGTTCTTCCCGGCCAGAGCGCCGATCCAGAGTGTCGCGGCCTTGCTGCCGCGCGCGGCGACGATCGTCGTCCCGTTCGGCAGCGCGTTCAGCGCGTACCCTTCCGCCTGCAGAGCAGCGGCGATCGTCGCCCTGGCGGCGGTGTGGTCGCCGTTGATGATGAAGTCGTGTGATGCCATGGGGGTCCTCAGGAAATGGGGGCGTGGTTCCGACGAAGCCTAGCCGCATCCCGAAACGTCAGCGGATCAGCCGGCCCACTCGATGAGGATCAGTCCCTGCCTCGTGTCAGCGAATTTCACCCAACCATCGCCGAAGAGGTAGGTCATGCCGTAACCGTCTTCGTCGGTACCCATCGAGTGCTCGGCATCCTCGGTGATGTACACGCCCTCCGATGAATCCTCGCGCTGCCACCCGTCGGCCAGCAGAGCAGCCTGCGCCTTGTCAGCGTCGGATGCGCTGATCTGGGACCATCCATAGAGCTGACCATGATCGGAGGCGACGGTGTAGTCCGCCCAGAAGCAGAGCAGCCCCTGCGGGAGGGGCACGCCTCCGATGTTGAACTCCTTGACCCCCGCGGTCCAACCTTCATCGGTGAGCGCCTCGACCGTGCCCTGCGAGACCATCGTCTCGCAGGTGGGAGCCGCGCTCGTGGCTGCAGGGGTGGGCGTGGTCACCGGTTCGGCGCTCGCCTCCGCGGCGGGCTCCGACGCCTTGGGCGTCGGGATCGTCCCGGTATCGGTCGGCGCGCCGGCGCACGCAGTGAGAACGAGCGCGAGGAGCAGCGCCGAGGCGGCGGCAGTAGAGATGCGGGGGATCATCGCTGGGCCCTGTCGTGTGTCTGGGGTGGAGTCAGTGCAGGAGGTCGAGGAAGGCACCGTGCAGGATGCCGTTACTGGCGAGTGTCGAACGGGCAGAGATCGTCTCGACGCCGTCGAACGAGGTCATTCGGCCACCGGCCTCGCGGACGATCGGGACCGCAGCGGCGATGTCGTATTCCTTCACCTCGAACTCCGCGACCATCTCGAGACGTCCCTCGGCAAGGAGCATGTAGGCGAACACATCGCCATATGCTCGGTCGCGCCAAGAGTGTTCGGCAAGCTTCAGCAGAGCGGGCAGTTGGCCGGCCTCGGCCCATTGCGTGATGCTCTGGAAGCTCACGCTCGCGTCGCTGATGGAAGACACGGATGACGCGCGGATCCTCCGCGGTGCGGCGTCGGTCGCGGTCCAGGATCCTCCGCCGGTCGACGCCCACCAGCGACGCCCGAGTGCGGGCATGCTGACGACACCGACCTGAGGGACGCCGTCGATGGCGAGCGCGATCATCGTGCCCCAGAGCGGGACTCCGCGCAGGAAGTTCGCCGTGCCGTCGATCGGATCGATGATCCACTGGCGGTGCGTATCGCCCTGCGCGCCGAATTCCTCGCCGAAGATGCCATCCTCTGGGCGCTCGGCGGCCAGAATCTCTCGGAGCGCACGCTCCGTCGCGAGGTCGGCGTCCGTGACGTGCGAATTGTCGGCTTTCGTCGAGATCTCGAGGTCGGCCGCATCGAAGCGCGGCAGCGACTGTGCGTCGGCAGCATCCGCCAGTCGGAGGGCGAGCTCGAGGTCGTCGCGGAGGTCGGCGGCAGCGGGGGAGGCGGTCACCTTCTCAGGATAGCCTTCCCATTCCGGGTCTCCGTCGGCGGGTCGGCCTCGATTTCGCATGACGCCGATCGACTGGTAATGTAATTCCTCGGCCGGGGTCATCCCGGGCCACGCACCTCTAGCTCAATCGGCAGAGCAACTGACTCTTAATCAGTGGGTTCTCGGTTCAAGTCCGAGGGGGTGCACGGAATCGCCTCGAAGACTCTCGCCAGTCTTCGGGGCTTTTTCATTTTCCGAACCGAACGCTGCGCTCAGGCGGCGGGAGCGCTCAGATCGAGCACCCATTCGTTGAAGGTGAGCTCGGCATCGCGGAACACGTCGGTGACGGTTCCCGCGTGCGTGAAGCCGGCCTTGCGGCACACCGCATTGGACGGTCCGTTCGTCACGGACGGGAAGGCCGTGAGGAGGCGTCGCTCGGAGCTGTGCTCGCGCATGACGTCGATGAGAAGCGCGAGGGCCGTGGACGCCATGCCGTGCCCTTGAGCCTCCGGCGTGACGAACCAGCCGGTCTCGAAGACGGCCTCGCCGTGCCAGTTAGTCCGCCAGCATCCGATCGAGCCGAGCGGACGATCGCCGTCGATGACCACGAACATCCATGCCTCGCCCGACTCGCCGAGTCGCAGATAGCGCTCATGGCGCGCGATCAGCTGCTCTTCGGTTTCCGGGCCGTTGAGGTGCGCCGTCATCTCGGCGGTGTTGGCCAGGCGCAGCAGATCGAAGTCGTCGACAGACCAGCGGCGAAGAGACAGTTCATTCACGCGCCCAGGATGCCATGCGTCACCGACACGGTGCGATACCGTGAGCCTCGACATGAGGGGTGGGCAGATGGCGAACAGGATGACTCGCACGGTGCTGTCACTGGCAGCGGCCGCAGTGGTCGGCTTCGGGCTGGCGGGGTGCGCAGGCGCCGCTGAGAAGACCGTCGACTACACGGTGGACTCCGTGACTCTCGCACCGGGGAGACGCTCGTCGTCGACTTCGGGGAGATCAATCCCTCGGTCGGAGATGCGTGGGTGATCACGCAGGAGCCGGATGCAGCGGTGCTCGGCCCCGGCGACGAAGAGACGCGCTACCTCGGCGAGGAGGGAATGACCGGTGCGCCTCTCGAGTTCTCGTACCGGTTCGCTCCGGTGGGCTCGGGAACCACCGTCATCGAGTTCGAGTACGAGTTCCGTGGCTCCGTGCCTGAGGAGACTTCGGACCAGAAGACGGCGAAGATCGCGGTCACGGTCAAGTGATCACGGCCCGCGTGCGTCCGGGCGGTCAGCCGGCGGCGACTTTCACGATCTGACCGTTCGTCATTCCGACGAGCTGAGCGAATGTCAGCGGCATCACGGTGTGCGGGGTGCCGCCCGCCGTCCAGATCTGCGGGTAGGCCTCGAGAGATTCGTCGATGAATGTGGGCAGCGGAGCCGGGTGGCCGACAGGGGCCACTCCGCCGATCGCCTGCCCGGTGACGTCGCGGACGATCGCGGCCGGCGCCATGTCGACGGCATCCGCTCCGACACTGTCGGCGAGCACAGCGAAGTCGACCCGATGCCGGCCGCTCGTCATGACGAGCACCGGCGCGCCGTCGACGACGAGCACGAGGCTGTTCGCGATCGCACCGACGTCGCAGCCGATGGCGGCAGCGGCGGCCGCTGCGGTGCGGGCGGAATCCGGCAGGACGACCACGTTGGTGTCGACCCCTGCCGCCGCGAGATGCTCCTGCACGATGCGGCTCCGCGGCGGAAGGGTCTGTTCTGCGGTCACGACGGCGTCCTTTCAGAAGCGTTCAGAGCCGCGGATCATGCGGCATCTCCGATGAGAATAGCCTCCGCGTCCTCGAGCGCATCCTCGACGGGTTCGTCGATGCGATTGAGCACTCGGCGACCGAAGAAGACGATGAGAGCGGCGAGCAGGATGGATGCTGCCGCGAACAGATACGGCACGGTGGCGTCGAAGGCGTGCCAGAGCAGTGCTGCCAGCGGCGGGGCTGCTGCTCCACCGAGGAACCGAACCGCGGAGTAGGCCGATGATGCCACGGAGCGCGGGAGATCCGTAACCTCCATGACCGCTTCGGTCAGCACCGTGTTCATGATGCCGAGGAGGAGCCCGCCGACGATGATGCAGACGACCAGGGCAGCAGCGTTCGTGACGACCAGCCCAGCGGCGATGAGATCGAGGGCGAGCATC